>NZ_CP193667.1:0-3739 GCF_051106275.1 Streptococcus sp. KHUD_014
GGCTTGAAAAAGATTGAACACGAGCATGTACGTGAGTTTATCAAACACGAACAAGCTAGAGGTTTGTCTGAAAAGACGTTGAAATCGAGAGTGACTGCAATCAATCACGTAATGGTCGGTAGCAAGGTATGGGAACCGAATCAGAGGGTGTCGTTAACGAGCATGCGCTCAGAAGGTCATATTTTGGCTTCTAAAGGGCCTACAAACGTTTATAAGGATTTAACTGCGCTAGAGTTTAGAATGCGAAATCCGAGCGTTTACGAGGCAAATAAGGACGTTATAGACTTTAGTCGAGCCTTTGGACTGAGAAGATCGGAGATCTTCGGGAAAAAAGGGAGTGAATATCAAGGGGTAACGTTTAGGAACTTGGGACACGTAGAAGGCTCTAACAGGCTTTTTGCCGAGGTTATCGGTAAAGGTGGTAAATATAGACTAGCACCAGTTCGCGAGGACATGAGAGCGCAAATGTGGGCTAAATACGGTGATTCTAGTAGGGTATATACAAGAGAATATCTAAATAAGCCTCTTTCTGAACGTGAAACAATGCTGAAATCGAGTTCAAAAGCGAGTGAACGCTTGTTTCAGTCGGAAAGTAGGAAATTTGGGTTACACATAAACAGGAATGAGTACGTAGAACAACAACTACGAGAGCGCCAGGAGTACTGGGAAAGTAAAGTTGGGAAGATGACGGATGAAATATTTCAAAATAGACAAACAGGATATAGCAGAATAGGCTTTAAATACGACGAGCAAACAGGTAGGACGCTTTTATATAAAACGTATTACAGGGACGGTGAACGTATCAGAGAGAGCGTAAGACCTTTTGAAACTGTTCAAATAGGCGACTGGAAAGGGTATGCGATTAGTGCAACAGATGTGAGCCGATTTGTAGGTCATAATCGATTGGATGTTTTACAGAAATACTTATAACTTTTTTTGAAAAATAAAAAAAAATAAGGCTTTTTTTTCTAAAGGAGATACTTTCATACTTACTTTATATATACTTTATATATACTTTAAGGGGTGCAAAAAGTCAGTAATATCAAGGGTTTGCGAGGAGATAAGTGACAAAAAAATACGTGATACATGACAAAAAAATACGTGATACATGACAAAAAAATACGTGATACATGACAAAAAAATACGTGAAATGTGACTGAGTTTGTAAAAAAATATTGAATGATGTCAACTATTATTATATAATCATTTATGACAAAAAATACGTGAGGTTTGAACATGAAAAAAGGGAAAGCAGAAAATGCTTTTGATAACTTACTATCAAGACAAGATTACCTGGTAGTACAAGCAAATGACTTAGCGAAGGCGTTTGGGAATTTAAAAGCATTTGAACACAAGTTACTGGATTATTGTTTTAGTTATGTGACGAAAGAAAGTAACGTAACGGATACCTTTGTAGTGTCTACAAAAGAGGTATTAAAACACTTTGGATTGAACACTTCAGGATATAATTATGAGCGTGTTGCACGTGGTTTTAAATCCTTAAACGAGAATACGGCACTATATTTTGCGATTGAAAAAAACGGTAAAAAGGGTATCCGTATGGGGCAATTATTCTCAATGATTGAGTTTATTGAGAATGGGGAAGTATCTTTTAGGTTTTCGGAGTTCGCTGCACCTTATGTCTTTGCGTTGCGTAGTCAATACTATTCGTTTAAATTGGCAGAATTGGCTCAAATTAAATCAAAATACGCTATCGTTTTAATGAAAATATGGGAAGCAAATCGTTATAAAAATCAACGTGTTACAACGATTACAGGGGATTTAGATGAGTGGCAAGATTGGTTTTTAGGAACGGAGAAACGGATGGCGCCAGCTATCTTTGTTAGAAATTGTCTAAAGGTTGGAGCAGAAGAACTGGAGTCAAAATTAGATGTAGATATCTATCTGAACGTGGTTAAAAATGGGCGTAAGGTTGTCGGTTATGAGATGACAATAACAGATAACCGACAACCAACAACTGCAGAAGTAATTCAACAAGCCGAAAAGGATAGTTATCAGACGGATATTTACGATTTTTTGGGAGATGGAAATAAATAAAAAAGGGCGAGGACGTCAGCATTTGAGGTTTTAAACGGTCGTATATGCCGAGAAAACTCTTGACGATAAGCTATCGCATATTATGCTGAAGATCGCTAGGTGCGAGTTTTAACGAGCACCTGGTGATTTTTAGGTTAAAGCGATAGGTTACTTATCGTCAAGAGGCAAATTGGAATATAAAAAAAGCACAAATGTTTTTTAAATCGTGCAAAGTAGTGTATAATAGATTTAACGAGAAAGTAGCTCTTGCTACACCAAAGGGCGACGTAACTGCAATTACGTCGCCCTTTTTTTACGTATCTCGAAAGATTTAAACGGGTAGGCTAGCTATCTTATCTGTCCTCATTGTCTAGCCATTTGCAAATGAAATACGCGATGACATTTGCCGTGACGTTGAGTAAGAGCTCGAGAAAGTAACTCATTGCTAACACCTCCTTTCATGATAAGCCTAGACTTAACACAATCGGTAACCGATAGCTTTTTAATTATATCACGGTTCAGTTTTTATGTGTACGATTTGTTTTTTGGGGGATGGTGGATTTACTCTTGTGAACACAATTAATCTATGATAAACTAGAACGGTAAAGATATTTTACATTTTAGAGACGGTCGCTATGGTTAGTCTGTCTGGGCAGGTGTCTGGACGAATTTTCTTGTAACTGCATAGCCTTTGGTATTGATACTGAAGCAGCTTACTTGTTTTCAACTAAAACTTGTTTAAATACAAAGTCATTCCGTGTGTGATGTTTTAGTGTAGTGTGTAGCACGTGTTGTTATTTTAAGAATATAAAAAAATGTAACAAGAGCAAATACTTAAAAACGCTTATTCTGTATGGAGTAGGCGTATAAGTGTTTGCTCTTTTTTTGTATTCGCTGGTTGAAGGCAGGAGCAGTAGTTGTCCGTGTGGATGGGTGCTGAACCTGTGTTAGCTTCAGGTAATGTTGAATTGATAGGTGTCGAGAATACATTATCTCAAAGGATTTTAATTTAAAAAGAGAGGAGAGGAAACATAGGCACGAGGGTGCATTGAGCCGACAGCTGAGCTGGCGGTCGGTTCGAAGAACCGAATATGTCCGGAAGAGAATTTGTTACATTCTCTTCCGGATCGCATCGATAGTTGCGACCGAAAAATGACGAAGTCATTTTGAGTTCGTTCGAAGAACGAAACAGGACTGTCTATCTAAAATTTGAGTGAGCTTTAAGCGAACGAAAATGGGAGATAGACAGTCACACGTCGACTTAAAGCCGTTTCTGGCGAAACGGATAGACAGACTAACGTCTGTCACTGCGAAAAAAGGGAGAGAGGGCAGATTGAGGTCACTCTTCTATTCGCTAAGTCTAGAATGACTCAAAATTGGATAGAGTTGTTTTTATACGTGAGCTAGAGCAATAGCGACGCTCTTAAAATATGGTCGTATGCAGCTGCTTGTAGCTGAATTTTGCTCACGGAATTTTTTAACAAGAAAAAGAGGTGCAAATATGGGTAAAATCGCTATGAAAGGCTTTGATATATTGTCAAAGCAATACAAAAATCGAACTGTATCGAGAAACGAAGTGAAAGAGCAAAATAAGGGCAGATATGCGAGATATGATACGGTGTCATCTAACGCTAGCCTGGTGCAACATCAGAAGCAGTGGGCGCAGTTTGCGAAGTACGTCGAGGACAAACACGGTCTAAAA